>NZ_CCXM01000002.1 GCF_000825685.1 Rickettsia hoogstraalii | reverse complement strand
ATCTATACCAATTGTGGTAACTTCCATATGGACCTCCTTATTGTTGTTTAGGATTCATTTCCTATCCTAGAAGATTAGCTTCTGCTTCTCATTCTGTATATAGGGTAGGTCCATACCATTATTTTGGTATTATTTGATCATATCGCCATTTTGTTATAAGATATTTTTGGTAAGCTTCATGTATATCGGTAATATTAGTGAAATCAACTAGTAGTATTTGAGATTTAGTACAATTAGGAAAAGGGGTTATCTTTTTGCTCTTAGGAAGGTATTTACTGTATCGTGCTAAAGTAAGTATTAGTTGTTCTGTTTTATGTTTTTTATTATAGCGAGAAGTATATTCCTGACAAAGAGACTGAAAATGTACAAAAAGCCAATCCCAGTTAGCAATATTTAAAGAAGTCCAAATAGTACATGGATGTTTTTGGTGAGTGGGTTTGTATATATCGTGGTGTATAATATTGCTATTGAGAAATATGGCAGTGCTGAGAAGTTGCGCAGATTCAAGAACCATTTTTATTAGGCGTTTATCATCTAAATTGTGTGCTGATATTATTGGGCAGATGTTAGTAGCAAAAATATTCATATTAAATTTAATCCTGAATTCTAACTACTTGATTTTTCCCATTGCGTTTAGCCATATACACAGCTTTATCTGCTCTTGCTATAAATGCATCTATAGGTTCTCCTTGCTTATATTCCGATACTCCTATACTGATGTTTGAGGTGATCTTGTGATGATGATATAACAAATTCTGTTGCTTCTATCTCTTGGCGTAATTTTGCTGCTGTTTTCTCTGCTCCTTCCATTAATACGTCATCTAATAATATCATAAACTCTTCTCCTCCATATGCTACTAAATCAGTAATCCTAAAACTTTTTCTTCGTATTTCCCCCAGTTGTTTTAACACCTCATCTCCTGCTTGATGACCATAAGTATCATTTACTGACTTAAAATCATACAAATCACACATCAATAAACATACTGTGTTCTTGTACTCATGTGATCTCTTCGCCATCTGTATTACATAAAAATCAAAATAATGTCTGTTATATAGATCTATTACTGTATCTTTGATGGACATATCTAACTGTTTCTCTAAATGATGACGTATATTCCTCTTGATACCTTTTTCGTTTTAATAATGTTCTTGTTCTTATTTGTAGCTCTATCTCATCTATTGGATAAATGAAATAATCTTGTACCCCAAGCTCTACTCTTTTTTTAACTTCTCTTCATCTATTTCATCTGATAAGCCAACTATTATCGTATCTTGTATGTTAGGATTATTACTAATACACGCAACTATTTTAAATGGATCATACGCCTCGAGTGTAGAACTTATAATCACTAAATCAGTATTATCTTTATTACTGACATTTTCTTCATTATGTTTATTATCCTTTTCCTCTATATGACTGATTATTTCTATATGATCTGTTAATTTGCTCAGTATATTTTTAATATTTCTAGCTCTAACCACATCTTCATCTATTATTTTGATTTTCCTTAGATGTGTATCCTCTTCCATATTCATCATAGGAATTCCCAGTGCTGCATTTGTACTATTACGTAATGTTAATTCATCTATGAGTATTTTAGTTCTTGCGAGCGCCTTTAACCTGATCGATAATGCTAGATGATTAATGGGTTTTTGCAGCAAATCATCTGCCCCTGATTCTAATGCTTGCAATCTTGCATCCTGCTCATCCATTGCGGTCACCATTATTATCGGTATATATGTGGTCAATGGATTAGCCTTAATACGTCTACATACTTCAAATCCATCCATCTCTGGCATCATGATATCAAGTAGTACTACATCTATATTTTTTGCAGCTAATATTTCCAAGGCTTGCTTGTCACTTGTTGCTGTTAATACCCCATAATACTCACTTAATAGCCCTAGCCTCTAGTAACTATAAATTCCGCTGTTTATCATCGACTATCAAAATCATTGCTGTCATCTGTTATCGCTCCTAATTTAGAAATTATTATTTTCTATTTTCTTTAAAGTTAAGTATATGCCATTTAACAGATCTAGCAAGATCAGCATTGAAATTGCTATTCATATTATTATACACTTTTGATGTATTCCTTATGCCATAATCTCATTATAACCTGGTACATCATCTGTGTGCTCTTCACCCTCAAGAGTAATACCCTCTTTTAAGGCTTCTATACTACAGCTACTAAATACATCACGATTATTTTGCTCATTTTGCCATTTTAAACTGGTTTGTGCAAAACTAACAATACATTCTTTAATTTCTTCTAATGTATAATTCTCTGCTTTCTGTAAAATGTTATCTATATCGTTTTTTAATTTCGGATTCTGTTCACTAAATGCATTTAAAAATTTCTTAATACCAATTCTTCTTTCTCATACTCTGTATCTTCTTTAAAGCCTTCGTCGTCAAAGACTAGAGATTGAGCTATAGGTTTATTAACTATCTCCTCGTTACTTTCTATATTCTCTTCTTCTTCAAAACCTTCATCTATCAAATCTACGGTTTGATTAGCCTCTTGTTCTTTACGTGCTGCCATAACTTGCAATAACTCCGACATGGGTAGTAAGTCTCTATGTACCAAAATACTCCGCATCTCTTCGGCAATTTCTGTGCCTCCAGTCTCCCTAGTTGAAACAACAGGAATGTTCTTAGATACTAAATATTCGTATAATATACGGCATTGTGTGGATTTGCCTACTCCATCTACTCCTTCGAATGTTATAAATCTTCCTTGTTTGACTCTATTAGTGCTATTCATGAATATTACCACTCTTTAAATGCAACTTATTCAATCTCACTTTTCTTCAAACTGTTTAAATATTCTAAAATATCTAAATATCCGTTTCCTGCAGCAAGTGACAAGGCAGTATCTCCTTTGATGATCCTTAAAATATATATCAGCACCACAAAGCATAAGCTTTTTTACTGCCTCTAAATTACCTTGTGATGCGGCTCTCATTAATTCTTGGTTAAGATTCTATGTCTCTGCATTTTTCATAATCATCACCTGTGATAAAAAACTTAAATCTCTGTTTTAAGCCTATAAAGCTAGTATGGGTAGCTATATGCACCACCATACAGGCATTGATTCCTAATATTCGCCCAACAAAGCTATATTGGCTACATCAGTCACAGATTCACCATTGTCTAAATCAACCAGTAACACTGCGGTATCATTGGTAATAACCTTTGCTCTTTCCTGCACTCTGTGAATAAGCTCTTTAATCACTTCAGATTTCCTATTCATGATTAACTCTATATCCTGCCTTAAGTAAGGCTCACCTGAGTAGCTTGAACATATATCCTGATTTGATAAGCTCTTTCATACGATTACTTAAACTTTTGCTCATGCCGTTATCACTGTTGCTTTTCTCTGCAATATTTTCACATTGAGATGAATAATGATTAAATACTAGCTCTATCATTCTTCTAAAGAGGTAGTTACTGTCATCCACTCTATTTAAAGTCCTGGGATGTAAATCTAAGAAAGCTGTTAATAAATCAACAGCATGATTTGGAAACCTTGGTAATAAATCCCTAGTAATATGCATACGTAATTGATCAATTTTGGTAGCAAAATTATCCGATTCATAATAGTCAATGAATCTGCTGGATTTTTTCAAAGATGATATCTCAGCTTTAATCATCGAGAAAATCTTTTTGGGATCTTCGTCAAGACTTGCTAATATCATATCTAGTTATTTCTGTATGCTTATATTACTGTTATAAAGCGATAAAATAATTTCTGCTAATTGTTCTAACCCAATATTAATGAGCTGTTTCTTGGTGATCATACAATCATTCTTAGAGTTGTTATTCCTAGTCTCTTACTTCGACCTTAGTGAAACTAGTAGTAAAGGATGCTAAATCTAAAGATAATCGTAGTCAATCACTTTTTTGTTAGTACCTGCTTTACTCGTTCCTTGTATGGCATTATCAATTTATTATTAATCTAATCCACAATATTATATATCATTCTCCCTATACTTCACACCTATTTATTACCCTTCCAAACAAAGCCATTCTCACCAACTGTTCCTTACGCACTTTGCTTGGCACGCTGGCGGAGCGACTTATGTAATAGTTGAGATACAGTCTTAACTGTCAACAACTTTTTCCACATTCCGTATCAACTACTATAAGTTAAATAAGTATATACCCTATTTTATACGAGTTATTTCTAATATATAATGTGTGTTACCATCATTGTGTATATCCTCACCTTTAAGTATCTTACAATTTAGTTGATACTCTGAGCATAATTGCTCTATTCGTTGAATTTTTCTTAGTGATGAAGTAATAAATATTCTTCCTTGATTTGATAATAAATTAAAACCTTGCAACATAATATCTTTTATGAGTGCATTATCAACATCATAAAAAGCACGACTGATTGATTGTCTTGCAGGTATTATACCGTTAAATTCATTTTTAGATAAATTATCCCAAGGCACCCCTGAGACAAGTATATCTATCTTACCGAGAAATTTTGGTAACAACGGTAATACACCTTCTCCATTAAATAAATACATATTTTTTGTAATACCATGAAGTATCAAATTATCTTTTGCACATTGTATTGCATGTTCACTTATATCACTACCAATAATTGTACGAGCCCCGTTCTTTGCAGCTATTATACCTAAGGCAAAGCATCCAGATCCTATATCTGCAAACACCTTATTTTTTACTAAATTGTTGTCTATTAAAAATTTTGCAAACATGGCAGTTAATTTTCCAGGAGGATAAGCGTTAACATTATTGATAATAAAATTATTGTTAAGAACACTTACCTGATATGGTACATGTTTATTAATCATGCTTGATATATATCGTTCTGCTTCTGGATTTAGCGATGCCATAGATTTTGTACTTAATAATATTATAATATAAAAATAATACTTTAAAAATTTTAGTATCATTTATGCTTCCTGATATGACATATCTCAGAGTCTGTATTGAAAGTAGATTGACAGCAAAAATAATGCACTAATTCATAATTTAAATTCCGTCAATTTATTCAATAGACTTCTTTCGGGCTTGCCCCGAGATTTATTCTGCGTAGTTAAAAGTGCACAACTCCTAATCTTGTATAAGTATTGTTACAGAGATAATATATTATTGTAAGAAAATATTATAATGGTACCCAAAAACTGGACAATAAAATTTAAAATGAAATATAAATACAACATGGAAATGATATTTATAAAGAAGCAAAACAATATAATTTTACAGAAAAAGCAAAATTTGTGTTAGAAACAATAAAAGCTGAAATGATAATAGATCCAATTAATAGCAAATAAGGTGCAGAAATGATGAAAAATCAGCAAGAAGCAAGAGAGCTTACTGTGAGGCAACGGATGGAAGCTGTTGCCTTATTATCTGTAGGCACATTCTTAGAGTATTTTGATCTAATGATCTATGTGCATATGGCAGTGGTCATTAATGAGCTTTTTTTCCCAAAAACTAATCCTGAAACTACAACTCTTTATGCAGCAGCAGCATTTTGTTCTACTTTTGTTTTTAGACCCGTTGGAGCATTAATTTTTGGTTGGATTGGTGATCATATTGGACGTAAAGTCACAGTAGTTATTACTACTTTTATGATGTCTATAGCCTGTATAATTATGGCTACTCTCCCTACATATGCTCAAATAGGTATTACTGCCACTGTGATAATGATTATATGTCGCATTGTACAAGGTATGTCTTCGATGGGAGAACTGATGGGAGCACAACTTTACCTCACTGAAATTACTAAACCACCTGCACAATATTCAGTTGTAACCTTAATAGATGCTGTTGCTGCTGTGGGGAGTGCCGCCGCTTTATGTATGGCATATATTGTTACCTCATTTGCATTAAATTGGAGGATAGTGTTTTGGATAGGAGCATTAATTGCGTTCATAGGAACGATAGCTAGAACTGCTCTTAGAGAAACGCCGGAATTTGCAAATGCAAAAGCACGAGTAAAAAAAATACTGCAAGATAATGATACGCATCACAAAATATTACAAGATGACCCTATCTGGTCTGAAAAACCTGACAAAAAAAGAATTTTGGCTTTATTTTTAATAGATTATAGTTGGCCATTAACTTTTTATTTTGCTTTCATTTATTGTAGCAATATTCTTAAAAATCAATTCGGTTATACGCCAGAGGAAGTTATTAGTCACAACTTTTTGGTATCAATCGCTGCAATGATTAATATGCTATCAATAGCATATTTAAGCCGTAGAATATATCCACTAAAAATACTAAAAATAAAAATAATGACTATGCTTATTTTTATTCCATTTTGTCCATATATATTGGAGCATGGATTAACAACGCCATTTTGTGTGATGTTATTACAACTGTTTTTTGTGATATTTGGTCCATCTAAAGCACCAGCATTTCCTATTTTCTTCAAATATTTTCCAATATTTCAACGATTTACTTATAGTAACTTTTCATATGCGTTTTCACGTGCAATAGTATATATACTAACCTCTTTCGGTACTATTTATGTTGTAAAATATTTTGGTAATTGGGGATTATTAATTATTTTGATACCAATATATGGCGGATATAATTATGGATTATCGCATTTTGAGCAGTTGGAAAAGGAAGCTGGTAATTATCCTTAAATATAATTGTTTGATCCTGTAACATAGGTTTTTTGATAGGTGAATAATGATAGCATAGTGCTGCTATTGTGTTTGATATATTTAATACTCCATATACCCAATCTTCAAAATAGACACCCAGGGTTACAAATCTTTTAAGAGTTTCATCTACAATCTTTCTGATTTTTTCAGGAGACTTTACCCCTAGTGTCTGTATATTATGCAGTCTATCAAATAACTTTATCAGAAGTACATCATGTTTCTTCTCTTTGTATAACATCTCTACCATTTCAGCAGAACTAATCTTTATACCATTCTCCTTAATCCTTGTCAAATCCATTACTTGATTGGCTATATCCTCTCCAAATTCTTGTAATATTTTCTCCTTGGTAAGTTCTGTATCCTCTATAGTATCATGCAATATACTAGTAACTAGTATATCTGTTCTAAATAAGTAATCTGATATCATATATGCTACTTCTATCGGATGTGAATAAAATGGTTCTCCTGATTGACGCATCTGACTACCATGATATTTCTTAGCGTAATAAATTGCTTTTTTTATTTCCAATACATCCACTGGCGGTACTTTTACTACACTATTTAAATGTATTACTTTATCTAGTAACTTCTTAGCATAAATACACATCTCAAAATCTGTTTGACCACCTTCTATCTTTTTCATTAATTCTTATTAATTACTTTTAATACTTTTTATTTCCAAGTAATTCTATACTTTTTGTATCTCTTGCTATATTGATTAATTTGTATATCATTATCATGAATGATACTACTTTCACTTCATAATGTCAACACCGGCTGAAAAATGATACAGTCTGTGCCTACGCTATGTTGAACAACTAAACAACCCTCAGCTTATGGCTGAGGGTTGTTTAGTTTAATACTCCCCCTTGATTAATATGCTACTCCATTTCTTCATCACTTTCTTTCATCGCTTCATAGTACATATCCTCATACCTCTTAGGATTAAGTTCCATCGCCTTGTCATAATATTCCAAAAACAACTCGTCATAACCAAGAGAAGCAAGAGCTAGTGCTTTGTTGTGATATGCATGATGGTCATCAGGATTTAACTTTATCGCCTTATCATAACATTTAATTGCATCCTCATATTGCTTAATATATTCAAAACTTATCCCCATATTGCAATATGCCTCATCACAATTAGGATAAATTTTTATTGCTTTCTTATACAACTCTATTGCCCTGATATACTGCTTATTATCCAAATGTCTACTTGCTTTATTACATAGCTTGTTAAATTTTTTCTGCTCCCCTTGCCAAACATTTACTCTCATACTTACTCTTCTTCTTTAATGATTATATTCTACGTATTTAAAACCTAAAGCACTTGCTATTCTAGATATAGCATAGCCATAACGATTCTTGAAGCCAATAAGACATAAACTTATTTGGCATAGTAAGTATTAGTGTTCCTGTTTCCTTGCACTCTTTGACTTCTGCTTTCGAAAACCAAGCTGTATCTATGTCATTGCCGTACTGCTGCAGTACTAGCTCCTGCCTTACTTGACGCCATACGCTATCTTTAGTAAGAGAGCTTAAAGGAATGCATCTTGGTTTACCTAGTTTCGGCTCGGATGTGGATTCACTTTGTGCTTCTTCCGTCGCTCCTTCTTCTTCTGATATTTTTAATCCTGTCTTAAAGCTATCAAGATAGCACTTATTCTTACCGTATACTGAACATACCTCGTTGGTTAAAATCTCTCTTTTCATCTTGCTCAAAATTAGATGCTCAGGAAGTAAAATAGTTAATAACTCCCCACTGATACTTTCTATGAATCTTGCCGGTTGTGAGAATCGAATACGATATCTCAGAGCTAAATCTGCCTGCTATCTTCTTTCTAACCTGGGATATCTTGCTAGTGTCACTTGAGCTCTCCACATGACTTAAGTACTGCTCATCTATGTTACAGCTGAATCTGAAGCTGGGATTATTAACAAGCGGTCCTTGATGTTTCTCTTTCTTTAATGCTTTTATCATGTAGTCTGAAAATGTAAATTTGTTCTTAAATCTCTTCTCAGGATATTTGATATATAGCTTTAACAGTAACTGGTTCACGAAGTTATTACTGAACTCTCTATTTGCTCTAACGTTAATTAGGTGCTATTCCTATAGAACATTCTATACATTCATCAACATTATCCCTATAATAGATTGCTTTATCCGGGTTGCTATATTAATAGCATTATCCTGGTTACATAACTCTCCTGTAAGCCTGCATGCTGCCTCATCTATTGATAATACCTTATCTACCTGTCAATGTTTCTCTACTTCTGCAAATATAGCCTTATGATATTTTATATATTCTTCATGTTTCGAGACAATGCACACTAACTCAGGATATATCCTCTTTGCCTCAAATATTTTAGTACCAGTGTTAATCCCAAGCTTTTTTGCCTCATAACTTACTGCAATAGCACTGGTACTATCAGTCAGATTAGCTACTATTGCTATGGGCTTACCCCTAAGTGTATGATCTAGTTGTTGCTCTATTGTAGCAAAATAACTATTCATATCTATATAGAGCCAATTTAATCGCTCCACCTTAGGTAAATTAAACATCTTAAGTTCTATACTTATTTTATAATCTCATAGTCATTGTATGTTCTAACTCCCTTTCTAAGCGAAGTTCTTTAACTTCTGTCTTTAACTTCTGCTTTTACCTTAGCAAAGGTTGTAGCTATTTGCTTCTCATCTACAAAGCTTTGTATATTATTTTTCATCTCATGCTTCATATATTTAAGCGAGCATGAATATTTCTTAGCTCCTATCATCACATGCTCATCATCTAATAGCTGCTTAATATTCTCATTGTGATGCTCCATATAATGTTTCTCACATGTTTTACTTAAGTTTTTAGCACATTATGACTATCAGGAAGAGTTAAATTGATTTAGTATCTCGTAATCCTTTAATATACCATGTTTTTGGGCATATACTACCATATTATGCATATTGATAATTAACTTATCTTGCTCGATAGTCTTAGCATTTGAGATTGCAGATAATAAACTATTATCATACTTCTCTACATCTTTAAGATTGCCGTCAAGAGACTTAAAGAACTCATGCTCACGGCTAATTGCAGTTAACATTTCGTCAGCTGTTTTAGCATTCGCTTTATCTTGCTGAATTACCTGATGCTGGATCTCTAATTGATGACGCTCTAAATTACTATCAAAGTGCTTATATGTATCTTCTAAGTCTTTACTATCCTTGAGCTGAGTTAATGTTTCTTGTGTACTAAAGACCCCATGCTGCTCTAGTGCTACTACCACATCTTTTAATCTAGGTAAAAGTTGTTGTTCCTGGTGTTCAAGAGTTTGTTGTGCCAATTCCACAAATTCATAATTAAATGTTGTATATTTGATATTACCATTTAGGGCTACAAAAAACTTCTGATCTTTTTCTAAAGCTACAAATACCTCGGATACTGTCTTGGATAGCAAGATCTCATGTTTGATTTGCTCCGTATGTGATATAAAGGTCTTGCGTTCTGTTTCTCTTTCAATATCCGCTAATCTTGTCTGTTCTAGGCGTCTTTGATAATCAGAATAAACCTTATAGCTAGTAGCAACTTGCTCATATGATTTTCTGCTCCCAAGCTTTTAGGCTGCAATGTTCTTCATATACTGCATTTGCAATCTTGTTTTTGTCAGTATTGTCTAGTGCATATTTAGTACTATACTCTGATATAGTACTATACACGTCTCTTGCTATCTCGTTATGATAACTATCCGATAAATCATTGATATTCATACCAAGTTGTGCTGAATGTAGAATAGATAAATCACGCACAATATTTTTGTATAACGTAACTTTCTCGTGTGATTCACCAAAGTTTTTAACCATCAGTTCTAAATAATCTCTGTATACTGCATTAGTACCAGCAATGCCGCTATATTCTAGTGCTTTTTTCTCATATAAATTTTGCGTATCATCTATTATAACTGTGTTTTGCTTTCTATATTTCTATAATTTCTATATCTGCAGCATTATTACTATTACTGCTACTTAAATCCCTGATATTATCACTCAAACGCTCGTCACGTGCAGCAAGACTAATTAATATATCTTGATACATTAAGGAGTCGTATTTTAAATAGTCGTGAGCTACTCCTCCTTTACCTGTTGCCTCTAAATATTTAACGTAATTACTCGATTCCTTTGAACTAAAGAAGTTAGCTATCTTCTTCTCATTAGCACTTAAGCTTGCCATTTTCTCTTCATCTACGATCTTACCTTTAAATACCTCCTGCCAAATATTTCTCTCAAATGTACTGTTTGTTTCTTTCACTAATGCAAAGTTAGTATTCTGAATCACGCTCTATATTTGATTTAAATCTAAATGAGCAGCTCTAACATTTTCTATGGCCTTTTTAACGTTTGTAATTGTCATACCATTAGGTAATCTATCTGCCAAATCCCATTTCTTAGGCAATAAGTCTTTATGAACTCTACCATCGAATCTAAGTTTATTTGAATCAACAATACTGACAAATCCTATATGATCATTTGCTTTGTTTAACTTGTCTTTAATAATGTCTGCAGCTTTAAAGTCTGGCTCATCATTATCGGGCCATATTATTACATCCCTCCACTGAAGTTGACTCCAATTGACTTTATCAGCAGAGTTGCTACCACCCATCCATGATACTACATCATATTCAGGTAATATTTTAGCTGCAGCTACGGCTGCATTCTCACCTTCTACTATCAATATAGGTTTACTGCTGCAAATAGCTTTCTCTATGCCAAATATAGGTTTGTCACCTTTGTCAGTAAATCCTTTTAGACGCCAACTATATTCTTGTTTTGCGGCGTTATAACAATAGGTGACAGGTAGCGTTTGCTTCTTGCCGTCTTCTTTGCTGACGAAACGTACCTAGTAACCCCCCCTTCTGCATCTTTGTAGCTATATACCGCCTCTAATGTATTATGCTGCATCATGCCTTTTAGGTGCTTACTTGGATCAAAGCTCTCAGCATTTGTTATTTTGTCATACGCCGCTACCCACTCATTAGCTACTTGGAGCTTTGCTTGCTCTACCCCTTGCTTTTTATTAGCTCTGCTTGCAAGATTAATGCGATAATCATAACTACTTGATTCCGCCCGAATGCCAACAAGCTCGGCAACTATCTTAAGTGATTGACGCTTACTAACTAAAGCTCCTTCTTGGACAAAACCAAAGATATTACCGCTTGTACCGCTACTATGACGTATCCCATGTGCCTTTACTTAAATTCATGCTAAGACTACCCATACTAATCTCAGTACCGCTTCTCTTTATAGCTCCTACACCTCCTCGAATAGATGCTGCATATTGTCTAAATACTCTCTCTATATCGCTACTTGTTAAAGCATCCTGAACCTTATCAAAACGTAATACCGGCTCTTTCGTGCTATTACGGTCTCTTCTACGACTCGTAGTACCTTCTCTAGTACTTGATAGAGTATTAGTTTTAGAATTAGCTGTTGATTCTTGTATATGCTCTTGCTTTGCTGAATGAAGTACATTATCTACTACATCACCAATAGACTCGTCTACTGCTACTCTATCCGGCGCATTAACCCTTGTATATTGCTCATTTTGGTTATTATAGTACTCACAAAGCAAATCCTGTACTTCATCACTAACCAACAATGACTTAAAGCTGTGGGTATTTAAACCGCTACCTGCCTGCATTGTCTTTAAACTACTTAAGAACTTCTCTTCTGCTGTATTAGCTTTTAAAGCTTCAAGAACATTTAGCTGCTCTTTAAGCACTACTATTTTTTGCTCTTGTTCTCTTATTAAATTATTATATTGAATCTCGCTTAGCCTTGCCATATTCTCCTCATACTTTAGAAGTTGCGCGCCTAATTTCCCTACTTGCTCTATAGATTTACGACGACTAATGCTTACTCCAAATATCGTACCTATCCCAATACCTGGCAATGTGCCAAGCATTGATGGATTAGATTGAACACGTTCAATTAATTCTTTTGCATCTACATCAGGATTAGTGGCTTTCACTGCTTCCCACTTCGCTATAATCTCTGCTCCTTGCTGCTCGTAAATACGTCCTAAATAATGAGGTAATAATGTGTCAATAAAATTCTCATTAGCTTGCTGCTCTTGCTTAAGATTACTTAAAGCTTTCTGACTCTCAAGTAAGTCACATCTCTTGAGCTCTATTAATTCTTTATTATCCCAATTATAATTATCAATGCCTGCTATATAGTTATTTACTAAACTCATTAACTTGTTATTTGTTAGCACTAGAAATATGCTGGTCATTACTGATTACATCCCTTGCAAGCTTCATAAGACTTTGATATGAACTACAACTATTTAAACTACTATGTAGATATGTTCTTTAGATAATACTTATATGGCGCTATCCCTGCGTGCTTCTGAATCGTTTCATAATTCAGATTCAATTGGATAATCCTCTCACCCATTGACGCAGTGCCATTATTGCTAATATGATAAGAACTACAGATTAATAATGCATGATCTTTCATTACCTCTTTTGCAAGTTGCAGCGTGCTGTAACACTGATTCAACTCCTCCCAAGAGGCGGCAGGCAAGCATGAAGCTATTTCTTTGCTCACTACTCAGATCATTAAAGCGTAACTTCGCCCTTGTAGCATCATAATTAACCTGATCCTTCGCAGCTTCTTTGAAAATATCCTGAACACTAATATTTTTATTATCCGCAAATATCATGCCATATGGATCAATCTTTAAATCTTTGATATTTAGCTCTAAGGAGACATTAAAAGCCTTAGCAGCTAACTCTATATTGCGGTGCAATCTAGTGATATTTCCTAAAGACTCAATATCGTTCTTCCACTCTCTCAGCTTACTGTGGCACTCAAAGACTCGCGACCTTGCCTCTAAATACTGTTTGATGATTAACTGATTACCATTAAGGACACCATCACTCTTATAATCTATTGCAAAGCTATTATTTGCTCTTCTGCTAACTGCAAGAGTTAAGCCTATTAGCCAATTAGGTATTTCTTCCTTTACTTTAACTGTATATTCTTCTCCTGCAGAATTAATACGTGTCTCATTACGCATCTCATAGCTGTTAATCTTGAACTGCCTTCTAATTTTTTCTACATCACTGTCAAGACGCTGATAAACTATGCTTTCTAACTCTTTTGCGGATACATGAAGCTTAACCTCCTCTCTATGACGTGATATTAAAACTAAAAACGCCTCATAACCAATAGAACGGTCAAAATACACATGCATACGGTCCACCGTCTCGCCTTGTAGCTTGTAGCCAGTTAAAGCGTACCCATAATTTAACTTAATCCGCCTCTTATCATTTGCAGCATCAGAGGCAGTATCAATATTAACTATATCCTTTGATCCATCTGCCTTATGTAGCAATATTTTTAATATTCCATCGCCATCGCTCCCACCTTTACTATTCGCACTACCACTAAACGATTTAACAGAAGGTTTAACTGATAATATTGTCCCCACTTCCCCGTTACTAATACCGTATCTTAAACTATTCTCTTCAAATACTATTTGATCTCCTTTCATCAGCGGCAGTAATCGCCTGCCGCTGCTAACTAGTACTTCCTGTCCCTTTAACGCTCCACTATGCTTTAATTCCTCACGAACTCGCACGTTAAACTCAGCTACCTTCTCGTTCGTGTATGCTCCAATTGCAATACTTCGCATAGCTATTAAATCATCTCGCTTAAGACTCTCCATCTGCTCAGTATATTCTTTAGCAAATGATGACACTAAACTGCTTTTAGCCTCTTCCTCAGTATCCTTAATATTAAAAACACCTAAATTTCTGCATATCTCAATTGCTTCCTACATCTAAAAGCGTCCCATCGCTTCGGTAGCCTGTCTGTACTCTAATCTCTTCTGTCTTCTAACTTCTGATAATTTAACGCCTCCTGCAATCTTACGAGCTTTGTTAAATGCTCCAGTCATACCAACAGCCGTGAACTGGTTGTTATCTCCAACAAGCACCAGCTTTGCCTTAGCTCTTAATACTTCGTGGGATAGATAGTCCATATTAGCAAGCTCTATCATGCTTGCCTCATCCACAATCAGTACGGTTTTACTATCAAGCACATCTTGACGCATAAAGTTAAAGATCGAATCACAACCGATAGATTTAAATATTCCTCCTCCTCATAATATTTACTGCTTAAATCTATCTTGAAATTCGCTTCTCTTCGTATTATCAGCTTTAATGCCGGCATTTCGACTAAGTACCTTTGCAGATATGCTACTTGGTCCTGCTCCTAATACTGTAAATCCTGCCCTCTTGTACTGCCGTACTATCTCTCGCAGCACGAAAGTCTTACCAGCTTCCAGGATTACCCTCTAATACGCTAATATCAGAGCCGTTACAGACCGATAAGATCGCTTCTATCTGCTCAGTACTAAACTCATGAGTTTTGCTGCCAAATACATTAAGCTTTAAACCTAAACTACCTCCTATCTTATCATTAAACTTATTTTGTAGGTTTGCTCCTATTACATTTACCATATCGCCTATTTGTTCTTTGAGACTATTTCTTTCTCCAATAGTGCTATCTAAAATATTAAGATTATGCTCTTCTTTTTCATTTAACTCCTCTATAGCAGATACCATAGCGATGCTCTAAATTCACTCTTGATTTCAAGGAGTATAGCATTCTACCCATCAAATCTTTCTGATCCATCAGCTCTATTTTGTCTGATACAAGCAGCTGATTATAAAGCCTTAAAAACTCCTCTCCATATTCCTTGTTCAGATGCTCGATAGCCGGGTTGTTATCTGCACTTGCTGCTGGATTATTACTTACGCTTTTTGGTGCATCTTCACTACTATCTTGCTCCTGAACTAATCCTTTTCCAAATGCTCTAATAGCCTCTTGTTCCTGAATAATATTGCTGCCTTTTGATACTAAATGCGCCATTAAAGCATCTGATAATGCTATCACTATATCCTCTTTAGTAAACACAGGCTTCGTATATGAAATGCGACCAAATACTATTTCCGGATTCTCATATATCTTCTTTGAATTCTCGGCTATTATTTCTTTGTTCTTTGCCTCAAGCTCAGTTGCCTTCATATAATGAGCAGGCCCTTTATGATGCGTTGGCTCTTGATCTAATCCAAGTTCTTTGAATGACTTAGCGGTTACCCTAAAAGGTAACCCTACTTCCTCATATACTTTGTTGATTTCTATCTCACACTGATCCCTTGCAAAATATAAAAACTTTGTACTTTCTAAATCTCTGTCCTTTGTTTTTGCAAGCACTACTTCATTGTTAATTAATCGCTCTAATCTTCTTGTTAAATATTGAATATGTACATGTGGGTTATCAGGATTATCGTAGTGTATATTTACATCACAAACTATACCTCTTGATACTATGTTTTTCTGTACATATTCCTCCACTAGCCTAATATTTTCTGCCTGACTTACCTCTTTTGGTAATGAGAATTCTATTTGTGCTGCAGTTCTAGCAGTTTCTCTTTTTTCTCGTACTTCAGCTACGTTCCATAACTGCTCTCTATCTTGTAACCATACTACATCTTCAAACCCCTCAGGTACAAATATCTTGCTAAATACTACTCCTTGCTTTTTAGTAAAATCATAAGTAATGCTTATCTTTTCGCCGCTCTCTGGATCTATGGTTTTATACACTAATTTTGATGCAGAAATATACGCAGCAGTAGCAACAGCATTTTGTCCCCTGCTTCTTTGTATATGAGAACTATGAAAGTGATATGATGCCATTTATTTTAAAAGTTATTCTCAATTATTACTTTGCAGATATTCTACTTACTCACTGAGCGCATAGCATTTTGTTTACACAAAATGCGAAAGTGCGCTCATAGGAGGACTTACACTGTACTATACTTCACGATTCTCTACTACTACTTTTTTCCTTTTTTGTTACACTGGGGATTAAAGTGGGCTTGCTGCCCTCTTTAATGATCCCCCGCAATATCTGTAAAAGAAATGTAAGTGATGCTCGCTTTTACTTGACTGACTATTGTTTTTGCTGGTATACCTTAGTAGGTGCTAAGCACTAAAGATTAGAGTAAATTTCTAAGGTATATAGAACTATGGCAACTAAAGCTTTTGCAACAGCTACTAAACTTGCTAATTTGCAACAACTTAAAAAAGATCGGATAGCTAAAATAGAAGCACAACTAGAGAGTCAACAAACTCAGCTTCTTCAGAAACGTAAAGAAGAATTGTTTAATATCTTTAAGGCATGTAATGCTCTAACTATTGATGATAAATTGTTAATTGGATTTTTAAAGTTTGTCAAAAACTCTGATAATAAAAATCATCCGATCTTGAATGAGTTTAAAAGTTTAGGCGGTAAAACTAAAATGCCCAGTAAACCAAAATCAGGGAACGCAAAGACTGATTAAATTAATCACAAAGAAATTATGGTATACTCGTATGCAATTACAAAAAACTGTAGCCTTTGATCGTAAATCTGATGCTAGAAAAAAGATTATGCTTGGCGGATTGTTTGTTAAAGCAGGTCTTGATTACTTACATCCGGAGAGTGCTCATATTCTTTACGGCATGTTACTTGATTGTAAAGAACAATTGATCATTAATCCAAAGATTATAGATAAATGGAAAAGTAAGGGGAGGGAGTTATTACTCTATAAACATTAAGTTTATGAACAATGTACAATATCAAATATTGCTTTAAAAATATTTGCCTAATATGGTGGTATTTCATATCAGACAAAAAGAAAATTATTCCTGCTCTTGCCGCATCAACATGTATAGTGTTTTATATCGTCATACTTATGTTGCAGCATTATAATTGGGATGCCACATTTGCGTATATTCAATGCCATTTTTTAAATGCAAAATCTACAATCGAACTATGGAACACTAAAGGTGAGGTGCTTTCCGTACGTTGCGTAGATATCTTAAACAATACTGAGTATATAAAAGCAGTTTATTCGGGCATATTATTGTTAATATTAATACTACTTGCTATATGTATAATGCCAATGATTGTACTCACAACAGTCTTCCTAATCCATATGATCATCTCAGTACTAGCACGATATAATAAATAAGATTATCAGTATAATAATTAAAAACATGGCTTATTATTGGACTAAAGATCATCTATATTATAGATTAACTACTCAAGACAATCTCTTTTGTACTACTGATCTTATATGTAGCTGGGGCTCTTTTTGCTCTAATAAAGGAAATTATAAAGTAATTCATTGCACTACCCAATATGAAATTGATATGAATATCAAACGTATTACTAGCATAAGAAAATCAAGAGGTTATACCCTCGTGCATACAAATAAAGCATAAAAACTCTTAGGGTTTTTAATAAAACTATATGAATAAACAGGATGTTAATGAATATATATCCGGCATCATAGAACGTATTACTTATCATAATCCTGATAATGGGTTTTGTGTATTACGCATTAAGGTAAAAGGTCATAGAGATTTAATTACCGTTACAGGTAATGTACCATCTGTACTAGTAGGGGAATATATAAAATGCAGTGGCATTTGGCATAATGATAGAAATCATGGTAAACAATTTAAGGCTCATTTTCTCAAAGCCTTACCACCTGATACATTAGAGGGTATAGAAAAATATCTTGGCTCTGGATTAATTAAAGGGATAGGACCATATCTTGCTAAGAAATTAGTATTAGCATTTAAAGATAGAGTATTTGAAGTTATTGAGCATGAGCCATACCTTTTATCTACTGTAGAAGGGATAGGCGAGGTAAGAGCTAATCGCATTTGTAATAATTGGCAAGCACAAAAAGTCATTCGTGAAATAATGGTGTTTTTACAATCGCATGGAGTGGGTACTACTAGGGCCACTAGAATCTACAAAACATATGGTGATAAAGCAATTGAAATTGTATCCAATAACCCCTATCAATTAGCTAAAGATATAAGAGGGATTGGATTTATTTCAGCAGATACCATAGCTCGTAATTTAGGTATCGATAAGAATTCTTTAATCAGAGCTAAAGCAGGGGTAACACATACATTACTTGAAGCGACGTCAGATGGGCATTGTGGCTTACCTAAAAAGATACTGCTGCAAAATATTCAGAAATTACTTGAGATAGAACAAGAAATAGTTGAGCAGGCTATAATAGAAGAAGTAACATCAAATGCATTAATAATTGATACTATTAATAATGTAGAATCTATTTTCTTAACTAGTTATTACATATATGAGAAATATATCGCTAAAATACTAGTCAATTTAACAAAAACTTCTGTTACTTGGGGGACAATAGATACTATTACTATTCTGCCCTCAATAGAGAAAGAGCTAGGTATCACGCTTGCAACAAGTCAAAAAACAGCTATAGAGAAGGCACTGCAACATAAGTTAATGGTTATTACGGGTGGACCAGGAACAGGGAAAACTACATTGGTAAACTCATTACTTAGAACATTATCTACGCAGGATTTAAATATTAAATTATGTGCACCCACTGGTAGAGCAGCTAAACGCTTAAGTGAAAGCACGGGGCTCGAGGCCACCACTATGCATAGAATGCTTGAGATCGATCCTGCTTATGGAGGGTTTAAGCGTAATGAGGATTCACCATTATTGTGCGATTATCTGGTAATAGATGAAGCTTCAATGGTAGATATATCACTATTTCATGCATTATTAAAAGCCCTTCCGCCACACTCAGCATTACTAATAGTTGGTGACGTGGATCAGTTACCTTCCGTAGGTGCTGGACAAGTACTCAAGGATATTATTAATTCTAAGGTTATACCGACGGTCAAGTTAACTGAAATATTTAGGCAAGCAGCAACAAGCAATATTATTATTAATGCTCATCGAGTGAATAATGGTATCTTACCTGATCTTACACCTCCAAATAAAGAATCAGACTTTTATTTTATAGAAGCGGAACATGGAGAAGATATCATTAATAAAATTATTATGATGATAAAGGATCGTATACCAAATAAATTTAATCTTAACCCTATAAATGATATTCAATTACTATGTCCTATGCAAAGAGGAGGTGTAGGAGCTAGATCATTAAATATTGAGTTACAGAAAATACTTAATCCAAACTATAGCAGCGGCATAACTAAATTTGGTCAAACTTTTGCCATTGGAGACAAGGTTATGCAGACAGAAAATAATTATGATAAAGAAATCTATAATGGAGATATAGGAGTTATTAATAATATTAATGAACAAGATCAAGAAATCACAATAAACTTTTATAACCGTGATGTTGTTTATGATTATAGTGATCTTGATCAAATTACTCTAGCCTATGCTACTACAATACACAAATCTCAAGGTTCAGAATATCCAGCAGTAATAATTCCACTAACCATGCAAAGTTACATGATGCTTAAACGTAACTTAATTTATACTGCCATCACCCGCGGCAAACATCTAGTTATAATAATTGGACAGAAAAAAGCATTGGCTATAGCTATTAAAGATAATAAAACTTCTTTACGTTATTCAAAATTGCAAGAATGGTTAATTGGTGAGGACGTCAAATTAGTACGGAAAACCCTATTTAGTTAATTGTCGCATAGTAAGGCAATACGACAGTGTTTGTCGTATAATAAATAGCCTATTTTTACTGGTTTGTAAATAGGTGAATGTGGGTATATACGGAAAACACCTGATTTCCGTACTAATATACTTCATGTTATCTCACAAATTAACTGTGTAGCTTGAAAAAAACATAAAATTCTTGCAGCTCTAGGTTTGTTTATTTTAAATGTATGATTTTTTTGTGACAACTCTTGTTGCTTGCTGGACCTATAAGTGCCAGTATAGTCTAAGGTTTCGTGGGTGCTAGTGGGTTTATCATTTACCAGTAAACACACAACCGTCCAAAGTTTTTGTGTTTACTGATTTTTCTTTTTATAAGGTAATTTCTACTTTATTATCAGCTAAATCTACTACCTCATACTTCTACTTTATTAAAACTATTTAATAGTGTCAAGGATATATACTATAGATATAGTATATATATGGTGTATTAATTATAATAATACATTATTTATATATGTATGTCATGGTATTTTTATTATATAATATTATCATTAGTATGAGGTATGTAGCATGAATGATTTAGATATTCGGATGACTGCTGCTGATTCTGCTAAATTTTTAGGGGTATCACTTCAGTTCATTCATAAACAACTAAAACTAAAGAAACTAGGGTCATTCAAATCACAAAATAGAGTATATTTTGGTCACGCAACGGCAAAGGAACTTTTTAATATTAAATTTCCACAAAAAGTAGTATCTTTCCAAATAGTAAAGGGTGGTACTGGTAAAACCTCTTTAACTCATGCCTTTGCAATTAGAGCTAATCTATATGGTGCTAGGGTTTTATGTGTTGATTTAGATCAACAAGGGAATCTATCTCAAGCATTTAATGTTGATGCTAAAAATAATCCTGTTATGATTGATATTATATGTAATAATGCAACACTTCATGATACGATTCAAACCGTTTCTATTGGTTTAGATATTCTCCCAAGTAGAATAGAAAATGCTGTATTAGATAATTACTTAATACTAAATAAATACCCTCTAGATAGAGTATATAATGATTTGTTTAGTGAAATACGTCATAAATACGATTTAATTTTAATAGATTGTCCACCAGCGTTAGGACAATCAGTAACCGCTGCCACATTATCTTCCGATGTTGTCATATGTCCAATTACTCCAGAACACTTTAGCTTGTCCGGATTAAAAATTTCTTATGAAGAAATTAAAACTATTAGCCAAAGATTTAAAAAATCAATTGATTTTAAAGTTGTACTCAATAAGTTCGATAATAGAACCGCTTTATCTTCTGAAGTATTATCAACCATATTAAATCATGATATTTTTAAAGATAAAGTTTTGAATACTTTTATCAGAAATTGTCAAGATTTCCCTAATAGCATGTATGTTAGTAGTAATATTTTTTCATCACTAAGAAATAGCGCAGCAAAAGAAGATATAGATCTCCTAACCCAAGAAATATTAGAACTTCAAAAAAAATACTAAATAATTAACATTATGCCTTTAATCTCAGAAATAGAAAAAAATAAAACCAAAAATTCTTTTAAGAAACGTGCTTATCGTCCATGGGATGACGCACCTAACACAGAACTGTCAAATCATAATAATACCGACAATAGTGAAAAAAAATTAGATTTTCTTAAAAAAGATGATAGTTTAGTGAGTTTTTCAGAAGAGGAACTAAAAAAAGAATTTAGACAAATGTTTGGGGCACAAAAAGTAATAATGCAGTTCTTAGTTAATAATATTGAAGATAAACACGCTGAACATGTAATAACTAAAAGTATCACAATAGATGAATTTTCATCTACTTGCCAACTACCTAGTAACACTATTAAATCAACGTTAATGAAATTAAAGAATAAACGCTTTTTTGTAACATATGAAAATAAGCCAGGACGAGGAGGTTATGCACGTTATAAATTCTTGCTCAGCACATTTAATTTCTTTTCAAAATCATTTACTCAGAATAAAAAATAGTGTGTTTTTGTAAAAAATAAGACTTGACACCACTAGGTTTAAGTAGTACTTATATATTTTATAATAACTTTAACTAACTATCATGATTAACAGAACACTAATATAATAAGGTAAAGTCTTAAGTACATTATATATAATAAGGTATAGATTCTTAACTCATTACCTTATTATATTAAGGTATGGGATAATTATATTAGTGATACAGATAATACAATAACTACGGGCAATGGCAATATTTATGGTGGTAATGGCACCATGACTATACGGATTGGTTACAGTAATGAAGATGTAAATATTGATACAATTAAAAGTCGTATTTATGGAATAAATAAGACATCAGATATAGAAGTCATACATAATGCACAGATACTAATAGAGGATATAGATTGCATGGGAGCATTATAGCCTAAAATTTTTAATGGTGCATTTAAGTCCATCCGCCAGTGTGCCAAGCAAAGTGCGTAAGGAACAGTTGGTGAAAACCCAACCTACGTAAAGTATAGTCAACGGCGTAGAACCTAACTTGATACAACATGATGTAACAATATCTTCTTCTATTCTTTAAATTATCGTGCATGATGAAGTCCATAGACCAGCAATCATTTATTGTTTTTCGGCTCTTAACCTTTCCTCAGCATGCATCTTTTTAAGTCGGGCATTCTCCGATTCTAATTCCTTTAGCTTGGTAATCATCGGTAAATCCATACCTCCATACTTTTAACTAATATCCATACTCCACTCTCTTAACCCCTGCACTAGAGCCAAGCCTCTGTATAACATGAGAGTAATTATTATGCACCCAATCCGCCATAAATCTTGTTGGCATTGTAAGCTTTAGTGTAGAAGTATCATTGCACTCCTTCACTACTGCTTTTTCAAACCAAGCTGTATACATAGCTTCTCCTAACTCTTCAATTAATCCTTGTCTGATATGATGCCATGCTGTATTTGCTTCGATCGTATCTAATCCCTCACTTTTCGCTAAAATACCTGCATGTGTACCATTAGACACAATATCAGATGTTGTGATTTTAGGATATAGTATTACCTTTTCTTCATCTCTCCTCTTTCTTTCATTGCTTGTATCCTCCACCTCTTCTACCTCCTGCACATAATAACCGTTCATTCCATATACTGCTTCTAGCTGCTCACTTAAGATATCTATTTGTCGCTCGCTTAAAACTAGGTTACTTGGAATTAATACATTTATAAAGCTGTTGTTGGTATTTATCTTAAACTCTACTTGAGTTAGTATTGAATACGCTATGGAAGTGCTAAATCTTCCTGCTATCTTCTTCTTTACCTGCATTTCTTTACTGGTATCAAATGAATTCTCTATTTGGCTTAAATATTGCTCATGTTCTAACATGTTCTGCTCTTCAGCACCTATATTACAACTGAATCTAAATGTTGTATGATTAACAAGTGGTCCTTGATGTTTTTCGTTCGCAAGTACTTTCTCCATATAGCTTAAGAAGGTAAATTTATTCCTAAATTTCTTTTCAGGATATTTGATATATAGCTTCAATAGTAACTGGTTTACAAAGTTAGTGCTAAATCCCCTGTTTGCTTTGAAGTTAAGCATATCTATATCTTTTTCTGATAGTGGATAGAAATGCCTTAATTCTTTATTTTCAGATATATCTTTGATGGTTCTTGCAACAATCTCGGGGTGTATATTAGCACAAGGTAGTTTAAAACTAGCTGTTTCATAGTATTCTTTCTTAGAAACAAAACAACCAGCTTCAGAATCATTTAAAAAAGAAGAATTGTTATAAAATTCAGATGGAAACGAGCTTTGCTCGTTTTCCAAAAACTCTTTTTTGAAATTTTCTTCAGATTTATATATATTTGAAGAATCATTTACAGATAAATTCTTAAGATTTACATCTATATAATCTATATTTTTAATAATACTGTTCTTTAATACAAAGTTTTTATTATATAATTGACCAAAATCAGTGCAAGGAGGGTCATATTCTGTGCATTTCCATTCTTTAGCGATTTCTAAGGCTTTATTGTTATTATACTCAATTACTATTTGTTGCTTTTGCTCTTTCTGTTTTTTCTGATTATTGTTATTTATGAGAGATATATTCAGAAGAGATATTTGCCATAAAGATTTATCAGACCTGCTATTATAATCATCATTGTTTCTGATAACTAGCTTATCTCGCTTAATAAGATTATTATCTTCTAAATCCTTTAATGCTCTAGAAATAGAATTTCTATGTAATTTAAGTTCTTTCTGTAATTCTTGATAAGAAGTGACAATAGAGTGTAGGTTATTAGTTATAGAGTGATCATGGTCATAAGCATGATCATAAACATCTTTGTAATCATTCTTATTGCTGTTACTGGCATCAATATAAGTCTCCGTAGTTACCCTGTTGTCTTTGTCCTTACTGTCCGTGTCTCTGTTACCTTTATCATTATTATTAGATAATGAAGATTTATAAATCTTTGTAAAAAGATAGAGTGTTATAGTCTTTGCTGTTGCAGAAATGCTACAATTAGAATTTAATTGCTTTAAGAACTCATAAGGTACTCTTATAAACATCTTAGTTTTTTCAAGATGTTGCCTTTTTCCTTCTATGATTGGCACAAAGATATTATCTATAGAATCTAACTTATCTGACTTAGAGTGACGTGTTTTTGTATTATCGATATCACCTAGATCAAACCTATCAGGTTCATATTTAAGATCATTAAAAACCTTATCAGGTATTGTTGTGGTAATAATGTTACGTTTATTCTGACCTTGATCGTTCTTATCTCTAGTAATAATGAAATGTCCTTTATCTTCCAGGGATTTCTGAAGCACAAATACTTCAGATTTAGAGCAAGATAGTCTTTCTGCCCAGCTTTTAGCAGGTAGAGATATAGATCTATTACGTCCCTTAGAGAAGTTAATACAAGAAAGCCCATCAGCTAAGATGTAGTACATTTTCTCAAGAGTAGATAACTCTTTGCTTGATAATATATGAGATAATACGCATCCAGTTATTGGGACGTATGATTGATTCTTTGTGGTATCATAGTACTGATGTATACCTACATTATCACTTGGCGTAGCAAGCGGGTAAAATGATTGCATTTTATGCTCCTTTTCCTGAAACCCTTGACCGCTACGTAGAAATAGTATATATTTATTATATGTAAAAATAATGCTGCCCGTGTTTATTTTTGCATGTCGTATCAATCAAGGTGTTGAGTTTTAGATATTTTGAGAACTTAGCACCTGTAGTTTATTTTTTCACTATCATATCTATTTTATTTAATTCATACTTCTCGAGTTTATCATTTGCAGCGTCTATAAACCACTTTCTGCGCGTGATAAAGTTTTCAGCACAAATTTTATCAATCTTTTCTATAATATGCTCTGGAATATCTAAAGATATCCTTTTTACGTTTATTTTCTTCAGCATAAAGCCATTGAGATAAATGAATTATAATCATAGTTAAACATATTTTGTACACATGTCAATAAAAATAATTATTTCACACATAAAAAATAATTATTTTAAAATCAGAGCACATAACATGTATATGTTAATATATATGTATGTTTTTACAATCTAATATAAACATATTGACATATGTATGTTTATATATTTATATAATCGTATAAAAAATAAATAATGTTATTATGATTTTGTCTTTCTTGAATCAAAAAGGAGGTGTAGGTAAGACTACACTTTCAATTAATGTTGCAACATGTCTATCACTAAAAAAGCAAAAAGTACTTTTAATAGATCCGGATCCACAAAATAGTTCTCTAGATTGGGTTGCAACTCGTAGAAAAGAAAGTTTATTCACTATAATTGGTCTCACAAAACCAATAAAATACATAAAGAGGTATCAAAATTGGTTAAGAATTATGATCATATAATTATTGATGGACCACCAAGGATATATGATGTTGCTAAGTCTGTAATAGTTACTAGTGACCTGGTAGTAATACCAGTGCAACCGTCACCTTATGATATATGGGCAGCTAATGAAGTGGTTAGCCTTATAAAAGAAGTATCTCAACCATTAGAAGGAAGAAAAAATATAAAGTCCGCCTTTTTAATTAATAGGAAAATATCCAATACTGCTATTGGTCGAGGTGTGGAACGAGCGTTAGATCATTACGGTATGGATATTTTACAAACACATATTTGTCAGAGAGTGGCATATGCAGAAACAGCAGTTATTGGTTCCACAGTTATGGAAGAGCATAATAGAGACAATCTAGCCGTTAGAGAAATAACATAGAAAAATATAACTAATTGAAAAGATCATGACAGGAAAAAGAATTGAGCTCCCCAAAAAACCGGTACAAAAAAATACTACTCAATTTATTGATGCATGGGTGTCGGGTAATATAAAACATGAACAACAGGATCAAAAACATAAGAGAACGACTATCTTTTTACCAGAAGAATTGCATAAGAAATTAAAAATCGAGGCGGCTAGGAGGGAGGTAACAATGACTGAAATAATTATAGAAGCTGTAGAAAAGAGTATATAGACATATCGTCACGTTTCTTGACCAGACTTATAACTAATTTAGTGTAGTACAAAATATGAGCATATAAACATATAGGAATATGTGTGTTTATATCTTGGTCCTACCAATCATTTCATCTATAGAGATTTGAAAATAATCTGCCAGTTTTACGATAACTTTAGTACTTAAAATTCTATTATCACTATTTGTATTAATAAAATGAGTAATAGTACTACTACCTACTCTGCAATTTTTTTCCAATATATACTCTGTAATGTTAAGTTGCTGTATTTTTGTTTTAAGAAAAGAGAGTAAATGATTATTAATATCATTTAAAGTTAAAGATACATATAATTGATATTTTTTTGTATTTTTTATAAATTTTGTGCGACCAAGTACTTCATCTATATCACATTCAAAGAATGTTGCAATTTTAAGAATAGTGATGATATTAGGATTAAGTAAAATTGCATTTAGGAGTTTGCTAATAGTAGATCGCGATAAAGATGTTCCTAGTACCAAATCTTTTTGTTGTATTTTATAAGCTTTAATTTTTTGACTTAAAAATTTTTGTATCCTTAGTGAAATATCCATAAATAACTCAAAATATCATAAAAATGATTTCTGAATACCAGAAACCATTTTTCTTGACACACTAAAATATATTTAATAAAGTAGAAGTATGAGGTAGTGGATTGAGCTGATAATAAAGTACAAACTATCTTATAAAAAGAAAAACCAGTAAACACTCAAATTTTGGACAAGGAGAGTGTTTACTGGTGATTAAAGTCACCAGTAAATAGATACAAGGTCACAATGAATATAACACATAATGTATGTGATGGCAATAATAGTAGAGTAACATCTGCTCATTTTTCTAGCCCCCACAAAACTTTAGACCCCGCTGGCTTTATACATCAAAAATAAAAAAACTAAAGCTGCAAGATTAGTTCACATATTTTATGACCCTAATGTTGCGAGTTTTGTAGATCAAGCGTGCAATGCTGACAATGCAGATCATGATAACCAATCCTCATCAAAATTACCTACCGCTAAAACAATCACAGTGTTAATCAGTTTTTTAAAACTCAGCAAATATGACGATGAGTGGCTAAGAGTAGGGCATCAACTGCTGCTACTGCAAAGACCTACAGATAAGCGAAGATGCTATAGGACAGCTTTATTATGTTTTAAGTCAGTAATCAAAACCCATTCTGATAATTACGTAGCATATTACTTTAGCGGTATAACATTATGTTTGCTTGGAAGTTATGACGAAGCAATAAAGATGTTTTATATGAGTCTTCGCTGTAACAAAGAAGAAAGCACTGCTCGTGTACATACATTTATCTGAGGTGTTAAGCATCACAGAAGGCATCAGACTTGCTACAGGAAATAATAACAGTGGTAATAGTGATGCCCATGCAGAAATGTTTTTTGTTAAATAACGAGAGTTTAACAGTGAATGAGAGGCCTAAACAAGCTAGAGAGGAAAATCATAAAGCATTAATATATTTTAGAAGGTGCTTGCAGCTAAATCCCGAGAATGAACCAGCAAATTGTTATGTGGGGATGATACTGCAAAAGCAAGGCAGATATAATGAGAGCTTAGCGGCTTACAGAAAAGCAATATCATTAAGATCTGAGCTAAAGGAATTAGAATCGGAGAATGCCCGACTTAAAAAGATGTATGCTAAGGAAAGGTTAAGAGCCGATATATTAAAGGAAGTACTTGAAAAAAGTAAAGAAAGCCATCTCTTGTCTTTGAGATGGCTAAAATGATATCCGAAGAAAGAGGTATTGCTATAAGAACCGTATGCAAGATCTTTTGTGTCAGTGAAACCTGCTATAGATATAAGAAGAAGGTATCATCTGAGGATGATGTTATAGTTAGTTGATTAATGCATTTAACCCATAATCAAAAGACCTGGGGCTTCGGTCTTTGCTTTTTATATTTGCGTAATATCACAAAGGTTTTGGTTGGAATCACAAACGTATATACAGAATATATAAGGAATTAGCGCTTAATATGAGAATAAAGTCTAAGAAAAGATTACTTAGAGAAAAGCTTGAAAAGCTTATAGTGCCTAAAACAATAAATGATTGCTAGTCTATGGACTTCATGCACGATAGTTTAGAGAATCGTTTATTTAATGTGATTGATGACTTTAATAGGTAGGGACTTGGTATTGAGATTGACTTTTCGCTACCGGCAGAAAGAGTCATAAAGGCACTAGATCAAATTGTTGTTCATTCAGCCAGGTTAACCTCAGCAAAATGCATATATTAAAAGATATAATAGGACTGTAAGATATGATTGGTTGAGCCAGCATTTATTTTATAATATACAAGAGTACAAGAGGTACAAGATCTTGCCACTAAATGGCTTTGGTCATATAATAACGAAAGACCAAAATTAGCTTTGGTGGCTTAACTCTCTACTCATTTATTACCATTAAAAATGGGGGGATTACCATGTAAAATATAGATGAAAAGTAGCAATGCTACTTTTCATCTAGAAGTGAGTAGGATGTCAAGATCCAATTGATCTTATTCTATTGAATTTTGCTAAATAAATGGAAATTCACTTAATCCTAAAAGGCTAGAATCATCATGATGTTGTTCTATTGGTATATAAAAGTCTTTGTGTTCGATGACAGTTACAGGTCTTGGTGGTAGTTGTGGGTAATCATAAACTGGTTCACAATTATCATATATTGGTATCCCAGAGTCTCTGCCCTCTATATGTAATTTAGCAAGTCTATGAGAATTGACACTACTGCTATCTTGAGTAGAGCTATCAGCTGAACTCATTAACTCCATTCTTTCGTGATCGTCAGAATGTGAGCTAGAGGGATTTGAAATATCATATGTAGCTTTTGTATATTTAGCCCTCTTACTAGAAATGTCTACAATAGCATACTCCGCCCTGTCTGCCGAAGAACTATCACTGTAATATATTTTAGCTTTTCTACTATTAATCTCCATTAGAGAAGGATCACCAATATGAATATCAGCAGTTTCTGTTTGTGCCACAGGTGTTTTCTTACAGTATTTATTATACATATAAGTTAGTAAATATGTAATTGATACGGCTGATGCTAAAACTAACCCGCCTATGAGCATAGTACTATCTTGACTATGTTGTTCATCGTAGTTACTAATATCAGTACTATTGGTACTATTATAATCCATAACTTCATAATTACTAGTATAGTTTAAGCTTGTATTTTCGGTTACAGTTGTAAAGAAGTCTACTATAG
The DNA here is from genome assembly GCF_000825685.1 of Rickettsia hoogstraalii. Lineage (NCBI taxonomy): Bacteria > Pseudomonadati > Pseudomonadota > Alphaproteobacteria > Rickettsiales > Rickettsiaceae > Rickettsia > Rickettsia hoogstraalii. The sequence goes on along the minus strand of NZ_CCXM01000002.1, from coordinate 10,797 downwards.
ATGAAGTGGTGTTATTAACTACATCAGGCATTACTTCTTGCAGTATGTGTTTTAACTTATCAGACATATATTCTATAAGGAAGATACCACATTTTCCAGTTTTTGGTGTACGCATAGATATATCATGACCTTGTAGCACTACCTTATGCACATTTTTAATCAGTACTGACTCATCTGTAAGACACTGATGTTCATACAATAATGGAGTGTTATTAGGACTAAAGATTTTATATTCTGTCCCAAAGATTCTTGTATTATCGAATGAGCTTACAACTCTAAATATGGTGCCATTGAGATGTTCAATATGTGCTTTGAGGCCTAAAGAGTCCTTACTTTTGCTTAAAAATTCAAAAATATTGCATTCTACTTCTGTATCGAGTGAACAATTGTCAGTAGGGAAACATTTACTAGAAATAAGTTTCTGATCCATAAGATAATATTTGCGATTACGTAACATGTTGCCAAGTCTTACAACATCAAATGTTTTATTACTATCTTTACATGTCTTGGTATTATCCCAGATTGTGTGGAATGTATTTAGCAATAGTGGAAAAATTTCATTCATTTGTATCTCTCTAGTTTTATTAAAAAGTTATTTATTAGTGGTATTGATTTATATTGCCACTATCTTGCCCTGGCCATTATATAACCTTTTTTAATTTTATCAATTAGATTATTGAAAGATATTATGAATTATTACACAAAGATAACCAATTATAGTATTTAGGCAATATAAAGATTGAATAGCTTAAGGGTACGAACTTTATAAATTATAAATATTAGATTATCTTGTCTAATTTTAATTAGGTGTTTGAGTTAGGTTTAGAGAATTTAATGTATTTTTAGTTTTTGGTGGCGCTTCTTCTTTAGTTACTAAACTTTCTGGAGTTCCATCAAGATTAAATCTTTGTGCTCCTTCAATAAGGAGTTTTTTATATCCCGTGAGCATGAGTTCTTTAAGTCTCTTGATGGCAATCTTAAATATGCAGAGCGGTATGATAGTAGTTTATTATCTGCAGTATCAAATGCTAAGACTATCCTAGCAAGATAAGCTAATCACTAATATGCATAATATGATAGTGTATGCCCAAAAACATGGTATATTAAAGGATCACGAAATACTAATTAACTCTTCTGATAGCCATAATGCGTTTAAAACTTTAAGTACAACATGTGAGAAGCATTATATGGAGCATGAGATGCAAAATAATATACCGTAGATGAGAAGCATGTAGCATCAACCTTTGCTAAGGTAAAAGCAGAAGTTAAAGAGCCCCTCCTAGAGAAAGAGTTAGAACATACAATGACCATGAAATTATAAGGATTGACAAGCATGACTAATGAAGAGCATAATCAGAAACAACAGCAAACAGAGTTAGAAAATAGCGATGTTTCTGAGCGTCCAAGGCATGATGAATTATTTAAAAAGGTCATGAGTGAGCCTGTAGCTGCTCGTGAGTTTCTAGAGCATTATTTGCCAGTATCACTTAAGAATAAGATTAATCTTAATACTATTAAGATAGAGAAAGAAAGCTTTATTACTGAGGACTTAAGAAAAAGATTCAGTGATGTTGTTTATTCTGTTTATTTAAAAAATGATAATATTAAAGATAGTACTACTGATAAAGTAGATAATGACAAAGCTTACGTCTATGCACTAATCGAGCATCAGTCTAGTAGCGATTACTGGATGGCTTTCAGGCTTTGGCAGTACATGCTGCTATTATGTGAAAGACATATTAGCAAGAATCATAACAATGAAAGTAATACAAACAACAAACAAGAAAGGGGTAAACTCCCTCTAATATGCCCTATCGTGGTATATGCAAATGATAAACCTTATAATGCTCCAAGAAGCTTCTGGGAGTTATTTGAAGATAGTAAGACTGCTAAAGAACTCATGTCAGATGAATACTTACTTGTTGATTTACAAAAACAAAGTGATGATGAAATAGAGAAAAAGAAGCATCTTGGTATGATGGAGTATATGCTTAAACATATCAAGGCTCGTGATATATTAAATCTATGGCGAAGTTTACTTGAGAAGTTTGAAAGTAGTATTGAAATAGATAAGGCAAATGGCTTTATTTACATTAAGTGGTTATTGTGGTATAGTGATGCTAAGGTATCTGAAGATAAACAAGTAGAGCTTGCTAAGATCATAGCAAAGCATCTAAATAAAACAGATCAAGAGGGGCTTATGAGAACTATTGCTGATAAATATATTGATGAGGGAATTGCTCAAGGCATGCAGATTGGTAGAAACGAAGGCATGCAGATCGGGGTAGCAAAAGGAAAATATGAAGTAGCTAAAAATATGCTTTCTGCTGGTTCTGATATTTCTTTTATCTCTAAAGTTACAGGGTTCTCTATTTCTGAAATCAACCAGCTTCTCAAATCCTAATTCTTGGGTCAAAGGGGCTTGGTCCCTTTGACTTAGAGTCTGCTGAATCTATTTCTTTCTTGTCATTTTTTCCATGAGATTGTCAGGATCTTTGGCTTTTCCTAAAATACTCACATCACAATCTTGTATTGTCACATTATTTGCACCTGTAACAGTTAAATATCTTGGAAATTTAGTGGTCACTAAATACGCAGTACCTCCTGATATGATTGCTGAGAATAATACCACTAGGCACATATTTTTTAGAAAACTAAAATTGCTACATTCGATAACATGAGCAGCACTAGCAGAGAGTTTTTGACTATATTTATCTAGTTTTTTATCCATTGTGCTGATCAAGTCTTTATTTGCAGACACCGTATCATTATGTGCATTGTTTAATGCTTGTAGCTTTTCCTGATATATATCATCAATATGTTTTGCCATATTAGACAGAATATTACTAATTTCTTTTTTTAGGCCCAATACTAAAGATCGTGCAAGGGGCGGAAAAGTTGAGGAGTTTAAACAGGAAAATTTTTTATATTTTCTTCATATATTTTTTGAGCTTCCGATAACGATAATTTTGAATAAATCTCTAGAGACTTGCGGGTTTCATGACCAGAGTATGGTTGAATAAAGGCATCGTCTACTCCTCTTTTTTTAAGCCAAGTAAATAAAAAATGACGTAATTTGTGTGGAGAAATGTTTTGTTGCATACCTGTCAAATTACTATATTTTTCTAATATCCTTCTAATTCCTCTATCAGAATATGGTTTCTTCCAACTTGACTCAAATAGGTAAGAAGTCTTATGCTCTGCGGTGCTAGTGATATATATTGCCAATGTTTCCCGAAAACTTTTTGGAAACGGTACTATTCTGTCTTTTTTTCCTTTTCCAGCAATGATTCTAATTTGACATCCATTCAAGTCAACATCAGGCTTTTTTAGCCTTACCAGCTCACTTACTCTTATACCTGTATATATTAATACTTTGATAATTATAATGTCTTGTATATTTTTACTTTTCCATATTACATCATAATACTTCTGTATTTCGTCTTCAGTTGGAACATAGGGTAATTTTTTAGGTTGGACAGTAACAGCTACTTCTAATTCTTGCCTTAAATACATAATACAGTACGTAAGTAACCATAATCCGGTGACTCAGATCTTAGGTATTTAGCTAATTGTAGAGCTTTTTTCTTGGTGAGGTTCTTTTATTCATATTGATGCTGCCTCTTGTGTAATAAAGAGTCTGATCAATATTAATTGCTAAGCGCTTATTTAGATCTAAACTAAAACTTCCATATGGATTAATATGTTCACTAATTAGCGAAGAAATCGCTCTTTTGTCTTCATTACTCATCCTTTCCACCCAAGATGATTCAACTAAATATCTGTTGTAACATTAAAGTATTGATGTAGACCATTGATAGCTGTAATAAATGCAAACATAAAGTTGATAATTTTAGCTCTAGTGGGTTGTTACTACGGAATACTCCTGTCTTCCCATAAAATATAAAGTTATTAACACCATTCCAACGTTCTACAACATTTAAGGCACTATGTATTTCTTGTCTTAGTTCTAGAGAATTAAAATAATTACATAGAAAAATAGTTTTTACCGCTCTTCCTAACTCCCTAATAGCTTGGTATGCTTCATGTTGTACATTGCTCTTGGTAAATTTTCTGAGTAAGCATTCTGTATTAGCTATCTCTAATTTCAATGAGACAGCACGCTGTATAATATAATTATAATGTCTTTTGATTAGCTCCCAGTCAAATAGGACGTATCAATATGTCCTCTATCTGATTTAAATCTTTTTGATCCTCTTTATCAGTATAATACAACCTTTGTTTATGAATATTTTTGAATCTTGGCATTAAAGCAAAGGAAAATAGGTAAGAAAATGCAAAGCCTATTTCACTTGCACCATGTGTGTCTACATAATTCTTGTCTATATTTGCATTTGTTGCATGCTTTAATATACCTTCTAACATTGAAGCTACTTCTAAAGAATAACAGCTTTTCATTTGAGAATAAATACATACAGATGCAGTATCAACATGCCAGTAAATCATTACTCCTTTACTATGGTAAAGAAGATGCCAGCTACTCATCAAATTCTGGTCAGAGGCCTTGAAATGTTTTGAATCTGAAGCAACAGATGTTGTATTTGTCGCCCCATAGAGATGTAAATCGAATCTTTAGTAAACTATTCACTATTTTACGAATAGCTGCTTGTAAATTTTCTGGATCAAAATATCTAAGCTTTATATATTGTAAATCTTGGTAACTAATCTCTCCATTACTCATACTTTTAAGACCGGTATTTGTACCATATCCTAAGATAGCTAAAAGTAGTCTCTTACGAATAGTTTCTTTATCTAATACTGTTTTAGGACCACTTGCAACAAAATTATCTGTAAAATTAACGAACAAATCTACTTCTTTTAAAACATCAAGTAAACTAGTTGAAGGCCAACGCTTAAAAACTTCTTCTTTTATTAATTCTAATTGTTTTGGAGGATCTTGCTCTTTTATTTTAGCAACTCTTATATGCCATTTTGGCTTTTTGAGAATATGTACAAATTGATTTTGTGGAATAGTACTATTTAATTTGGATAATGATCTTTTCAATTCTTCTTTTAGTATTTTAATAAAAGTATCGGCATCTTGTGGTTGTTTCAGAATATTAAAATACTTTTCTTTATTTTGATCAAAATCCTTAGGTAAATCCTCTTCTGGGTTACGATACTTATAGCCACCCTTTATCCAAATCTCTTTACTCCTTAGTTTATTTCTTAACTTATTTAATACACATAACTCTAAATCTATTTTTTTAATTCTATTATTTTTATCAAATATCTTATCCCTATGTGATTTCCGTTTGCTCTATATCCATTATTTGAGTGCTATAATAATATCGCTTATTATTATCTATGTTATCCTTAATTAAATTAATAACATTTGTAATCTTGCTACTACTCGCAGAATCAAATTCTAGGACTTCTATTATTGGAACAATAATTTTCCTATAATAACGAGAAAAAGATTCCCTAGTATTGTAATATAATAAATCACTAAACTTATTAGCTAACTTCTTGGTTGATAATTGTTGCTGAACGTCTAATAATTGTTTCTTTGAAAGTTTGGGATATATAGCTTTATTAATCAAATCCTCTTCATTATCTAAGATTGTATCTACTAAAATCTTTAATACTCGTCTGTTATCATAATTTTTCCTAATTTCTTTTAACTTAGCAAACTTAGCTTTAGATTTGTTTTCTCCAGAAATAAAAATTTTCTGAGTTGTATCGAGAAGAATTTCCACAAGAGAATCATTAATATCAGTTTTTCTCATGAAACAGAAAATAGTCAGTTGAGCATATTTGCTAGCATCTGGCATCTCTTTTATGGTACTCGGATATTTATTAACAATATTTCTATAATAGCGTTTTAAATGTTTAGTTGTTAAAGTTGTTACAATGTCTGGATATTTTAACAACTTTAAAAATCTTAATTTTTCAGTTTCTGATTTTATGCTTTCTATTGTTGTACCCCTTACCCAACGCACAAGATGATTCATCTTAGACATACCATCTGTAATAATTAAAAGCTCATCTAAATAAGCTTTTGTTTCAATTCCACTATACTTTGAAATAAATCTTTTTCATATTGATATATAGTGCTTTTTACGATTCTGCTTATACTAGATTGACTAATAGAAGAAATATTATGCTCAACTATGAAATCCTGAGCATATTCCTGTAGCACCTCATATTCAAATATTCCTTCACAACTTATTACATTTTTTAAATGTAGCTGCAAATTAATCCTATCAGTCTTGTTAGTTTTTTTAACAGGAGTAATATTAAAATATTGTAGGATTTTAATTTTATAATTTCTAATTGCTCTAGCTGAAGGAATCGTAATGCTTGTTGTATCTAAATCCAACTTAATAGCAATATTAGTTAATAATGAACCTGATATTTTTGGCAAACCATCAAAGAACCTATGATGAGATTCATAATATTTTAGCATTATTGCATAATACAAACGAAATTTCTTTTGGGTGGAAGAAATTAATTTGTGTTGTGAGTCTGTAAATTTTGAATTTAATCGTTTCATAAAAAGTTCCCATAATCCCCAGTCTCGGTACATTATTAACCAAAAACTCACGAGCAGCTACAGGCTCACTCATGACCTTTTTAAATAACTCATCATGCCTTGGTCTATCATTAGAGTTACTATCTGAGTCTATTTGTTCCTTATAACTATCTTGCTCTGTAGTAGCAGATGTACTTGATACTACAGAATCTTTTGGTATGTTTTTGTTACTCATTGATATTACTGATTATTTCTATTAGTAGTACATCCTAATACTACGGTATTATTACCATATGTATTATTAATTTTGTCCAAGCATGCTGTAAGTAATGCATTTCTTTTTTTCTGCTTACTCTCAATCATATCTCCAAAACTTAGTTGATTATCAATCTCTGCCAAACCTGTAAGAGCAATAGATATCTTATGCGGTAATAATTTATTATTATTTTCTATATATGGATTTATTAGATCACGCCACCCTTGGATAAATATTTTAGATAGGGATATGTTATCTGATAATTTTGCTATCTTAATACTTTTTTAATACTTGTCTATCTACAGTTTGAATAGTTAATATAATTCGTGATGCATGAATCTTTCTTGCCCTTAACCTATACGTCGCTTTCTGTAATAAACTTAAGTCTACTATTCGGGCAGATTCAACGTTACATAGATTTGGAGCTAGTACCTGACTATTTCCTATTGTATTACTTACAGTATTCTAATTCGATAAATCATATCCTCGTAGCAAATACCCCATATCTTTGCCCCAACAATACTACCCCATTTTTTCTTTAATTCTTGTTGTGAGCACTGGTATAACTGCCCAATTGTTTGGATTCCATAACCGTTAAGCCTACTATATGTACTTTTTCCTACTCCTGATAAATCATATAACTGTAACCTCAACAATTTCCCCGGTATATCTTCAGGACGTATTACTACTAAACCATTTGGTTTCTGCATATTAGATGCTATTTTTGCTAAATAGCAATTAGGTGCTATTCCTATAGAACATTCTATACATTCACCAACATTATCCCTAATAGATTGCTTTATCCGGGTTGCTATATTAATAGTTATGGTGGTTTTAAACGTAATGATGATTCACCATTATTGTGCGATTATCTGGTAATAGATGAAGCTTCAATGGTAGATATATCACTATTTCATGCATTATTAAAAGCCCTTCCGCCACACTCAGCATTACTAATAGTCGGTGATATAGATCAACTGCCTTCTGTAGGTGCTGGACAAGTACTTAAGGATATTATTAATTCTAAAGTGATGCCGACGGTCAAGTTAACTGAAATATTTAGGCAAGCAGCAACAAGCAATATTATTATTAATGCTCATCGAGTGAATAATGGTATCTTACCTGATCTTACACCTCCAAAAAGAGAATTAGACTTTTATTTTATAGAAGCGGAACATGGAGAAGATATCATTAATAAAATTATTATGATGATAAAGGATCGTATACCAAATAAATTTAATCTTAACCCTATAAATGATATTCAATTATTATGCCCTATGCAAAGAGGTGGTGTTGGCGCAAGATCACTAAATATTGAATTACAAAAAATACTTAATCCAAACTGCAGCAGCGGCATAACTAAATTTGGTCAGATTTTTGCTATTGGAGATAAGGTGATGCAAACAGAAAATAATTATGACAAGGAAGTCTATAATGGAGATATAGGCGTTATTAATAATATTAATGAGCAGGACCAAGAAATCACAATAAACTTTTATAACCTTGAAGTTATATGATGCTTAAACGTAATTTAATTTACACTGCCATAACCCGCGGCAAACATCTAGTTATAATAATTGGACAGAAAAAAGCATTGGCTATAGCTATTAAAGATAATAAAACTTCTTTACGTTATTCAAAGCTACAGGAATGGTTAACAACTTATTAAGTATAGAAGTCAAGATTTAATACTTAAAGAAACAGTGTCTTGGGCAAGATAGCGATAAATCGAGGCTTTTGATAATTGATAATATATTAAGATTTTTGTGCTATTGAATTTCTCCCTTCCACTACTTATATTTTTAGTGTGAAAACTTACTTAAGTGAGTTCACAAATCTTATGTATTATATAAATCCTAAAGAGGTATATATGCTATATAACAATATCAAATCATATTTGTTCTCTTGTATTATTACTGTCATTTTATTGGTTAATCCGGTTATTGCTGCTGATAACTATAGTAAACCTGATAATAAGGCTCAGACTGTTTACTTACGACATCCTCCCGACTTACGTCCTTTTTCTGCTTTGGATTACTACTGGAATAGCATATTCGATGATAAACTCTCTACCTATAGCTCAAGTTCTTTAAAAAGTAGATTTATTACTAAAGATAAGCAATATATCCTAGTATTAGAAGTACCAGGGTATGATAAAAGCCAAATCAAAGTTAAGGTAGGCAGTAATAAATTATTTGTTACAGGAAATATAGAAAAAGATAATAAATCTGATGCTTCAGATGATTATAAAAATAGAAATTTTAATTATGTCGTATCTTTATATGAAGATATAGATCAAAATAATATCTCTTCAAACTTAAAGAATGGTATCCTGACTATTACTCTACCTCGTATGGAGGTTAAAGAAAAAGATGCAAAAGAAATACCAATTCAATAGTTGATAATATTTTTAAATTTTGCTAAGTTAATACTAAATCAATATTTATTAAACTTATGGAGGTACTGATGTCTTTTAATTTACCACGTATTAGAAATAAATCAGAATTACAAACTAATGCTAATAAACGAAGTTATGTTGATGATATTTTGAATAACTTCTTTAATGAAATAGCTTCATTTTCTTATTCTTACCCTGTCTCTTACAATGACAGAATGTTATCGCCTCGAACTGATATTACTGAAAATGAATCTGAATATCATCTAGAACTTGAATTACCAGGTGTCACGCAAGATAATATTGATCTTAAAATAGATAGTAATATTTTAATTATTGAGGGCAAAAAGGAACAATCCTCTGAGAAAAAAGATCATAATTATCATATGCAGGAACGATATTATGGTTCCTTCTCGCGATCTATTAGTTTACCATCTAATATCGATGAAGAACATGTAGAAGCAAACTTTAAGGACGGTATATTGTCTATAAAAATACCTAAAAAAGAACAAAGTAAGGCTAAGAAAATCAAAATATCATAATATGTAATAGTTACAACTTAACCTACATTGGTGCCGTGCTGCTTTTCTTCTTTTAGAATTTTATAAACAGCAGCACGGCTTATTTTCATTTCTTTAGCTAGTGTTACCCCTTTAATTCCTTCTGCATTTAATTGTAACAATTTATTCCTGTCTATAATACGGTTGCGACCAAACTTAATACCTTTAGTTTTCGCCTCTAACCTGCCTTCATTAGTTCTTTCAAGTATCCTGAATCTCTCGGCTTCTGCTATTGCACTAAGAATTGTAATAAACATTTTTCCTGTGCCACCTTCTGTACTAATACCATCATCAAGAAAACGCATGGCTACACCTATTTTGGCAAACTGACTAACTAGGTTAATCATATCGGCAGTATCTCTGCCTAAACGATCTAACTTGGTAATCAATATTACATCCCCTTCTTCTACCTTATGTAATAAGTTATTTAATCCCGCTCTGTCTAAGTTACGACCTGTTGCTTTGTCATAGAATATTCTTGATTCTTTTACTCCGGCGTCTTTTAAACGTTTTATCTGTATGTCTAAAAGTTGCTGATTGGTTGATACCCTAGCATAGCCAAATAATCTCATATTGTTTCTAATATATTGTCCATTATATCGATTAGTAGACAGAGATGTCTACTAATAACGTTTTTACGATTTAATATACAGTATATTTAGTACTTTTTCTTATGTCTACTAAATTATAACTTCGTAGACACCATGAAAATCAAAAATGTTCCAAAACAAAAAATAATGCGTTCTACTTCTATCCTGAGACACAAGATTTTTTAGTCGTTTACAACTCAAATTTTAAGTTGTTAATACTTTGTGATATATGAGATGACTATTCAAGACTTTTTAAGTACGAAGAGCACCGTCAAGTTAAGTAAATTAGTGTCAAAAAAATCGAATCTATCAGGCTCATATTTAAGATCATTAAAAAACTTATATATACCAACAAGGTGGAGATCTATTGGTCCATGTATGGACCTACCTGATAATGCAAGAAAAAAATAATATATAACAGCAAAAAAATCGAATGCAGTCATGTATCCGGCTTATAGTTAATAAATCACTTTAAATTTACCCTATAGCCCTGATGGAAT